>PSLF01000004.1:0-33180 GCA_040289475.1 Acidimicrobiia bacterium
CCCCCGTCCCCAAAACCAAAGAGCCTAAGCCAAGGCTCGGCGAGATCCTCGTCTATGAGCCCGACAGGGCTCAGGGTATTCTTTACAGCCTTAGAGAAGGCCGTATACTTCCCTTCAAGCTCGCTGATTCTCCTGGGCTTCCAGGCGACATTCTAAGGCCGGGCATCCAGGTGCACTTCATTGCTGTTACGGACGACGCAGGAGGTTACAAGGCAGTCAACCTCAGCTTGGAACCAGTAGCTTCCCTGGACGCAAGGCTTCGATACGTTGCAAAGCGAGCGGCAAATAGGAGCCGATCTGCTTCAGAGGTCGTGACAGCCGGAACCACATCGACGAGTGCTGCCTCCTGGTCAGTCGGTGACGACATCGCCTTTATGGAGGCAGGGGTCTCCGAGGCTTTGACACGCGGGCGACGAGGTAGTGCGGGCGGACGCCGTGAACGCGAAAAGCCTACGGAGGCAGAAGAGACCAAAGACCTACAGGCCGACTCTGACTCCGACAGCGCTAAAAGCGCAGACTCCAGGAGCGGGGCAAGCTCCCAACCGACACAAGAGGAAGTAGCTCCAGACGAAACCGGTCGAGTGACCGACGCCGACACAAACAGCACCTCGGGCGCGTCATAGCTGTCGGATACTTTTGAGGAATGGAACGGCGCAAGCCCCCTCAGGTAGCGTGGATTACGCTTGGAAATGGACTCGGCGTCCCCAAGCGTTCGGGCTGGGTAGGTGGAACGAAATCTGAGTCCGAGGGGGAGGAAACCCGGTCAGCGGTGATCGAAAATAACTCCGCGTCGAGGACGGTTAACTTAAGTAAAACTCCCCCGGATCCAAAACACATAGTTCCGCCCCGGTATAACACCTCGACTATCAAACTGCTTCGTAACAGTTCCAGCGAATTCGGATCGATCTTCGGTATTGGAGTTAGAGGCGGTACCGGTCCCGCACCCGCCTCTCCCTCATCACTCGACCCCACGAACAGTTGCGGCTGGGGAACAATGTCGAAACACGAAGCGGAGTACCCAGCAAAGTTCTCCTCAGTCTTTTTGTAGTTGTCCGATGGAATCGAAGGAGCCACAAGAGACAGGAACTCAAAAGATCTTCTGTCGAATAGAACAGGAGCCTCGTCCTTACTAGAGCCACCTTCGAAGCAGTGCCATTCTTTCTCGAGTAGGCAGAAGATTGTGTCTGTGGGGGTCTCCAAGACCCAAGCAGTGACAGACTGTGCGCCCTCTGGACTTCCCTTGCGTGACTGGGACGGCTGTTGCTCGAGACGCCACAAAGTCTTCTCCGCTCTTGCCGCGTAAACCAAGCGACCTTTTCTAGAAGCTGTGTCGAGCGCGTATTCGACCTTCCGATCGGAAGAACGCGCCGCCTGACGAGCAGCTTCCGCAAGATCGGATGGAAGAGGAGAGGCTGACGGAGCGCCCTCGACTGATGAGGCGCTCGCCGCGTCAACCGGTGTGTCGTTCCGAACAGGCCTATTACAGGAAGTGGCAGTCAAGACGAGGGCGACCAACGCTACTCCCCCGGCTCGGAACATCGCCAGTGCCAGGCCTCGACTTCCACATCGTCGCGGCCTAAACATCTCGATCGTTAGCTTCTTGCGAACGTGAGCTCCCGCTCCGGTCTTATGCGTAATATGATCCGCACTTCCCCTGGAGTACGAAACGGATACTGGTCGGCGCCAAGATACTTCTTTGCCAGCTCGTCTATATGCTGGTCTGCTCCTTCTCTAGTGATCTCGACGACCTTTCCTATAACCGATACCCACTTATAAGGATTATCCCGGCTAACTATGAGCACTCCGACATCGGGATTGTCTTGAACTGCACGTGCCTTTACCCGTCCTTCTGCAGTGTTCACCAATAAGTCACCGTTTTCGTAATCTATCCACACTGGGGTGACATGAGGTCTCCCTCCTAGCAGCACAGCCAAAGCCGCAATGTTAGGTTCTTTTGCAAGCGACTCGAGAATCTCGCTCATTTCCGCCTTCCTCGTCTGGTGTCCCTAATTGCCCCAGCCTTACGGTTGGAATCGTCTCGGCCCTTTTTACGGCCCCACTAACGGCCTCACTTGCCCTTGAATCTATTGAGGCTCTCCTCCCCAACCTTCTGTCGCAGCTCTGGATCATCGATACCTAGGCCAGTCTGGGGTGCCATGCACAAAATCCCAAGCTTTCCGACGTGCAGATTGTGGTGCACCTCGTAAGCCGCCTGACCAGTCTCGTCGAGAGTGTAAGTCTTAGAAAGAATTGGGTGAATTTTGCCAAGCGCGACGAGTCTATTGGCTTCCCACGCTTCGTTGTAGTTGGCAAAGTGTGATCCGATAATGCGCTTGAGGTTCATCCACAAGTAGCGGTTGTCATAGATGTGCATGTAACCGGAGGTCGACGCACAGGTCACAACTGTTCCCCCACGCTTGGCTAAAAACACCGATGCTGCAAAGGTGTCTCGTCCGGTGTGCTCAAAGACAATGTCGGGATCCTCGCCCCCGGTTAGGTCTCGTATCGCCTTTCCGAGTCTTCTGAACTCCGAAACATTTGGATTTCCTTCTTCGTCCCAGAATCGAAAGCCTTCCGCTTTTCTGTCTATGATCCACTCAACCCCCATGGAGCGGAGAATTTCCGCTTTTTTAGGACTGGACACGATAGCCACGGGGAATCCGCCCCCATTGAGCACGTACTGACAGGCGAACCCCCCGAGCCCCCCAGCAGCTCCCCAGATGAGCACTACCTGTCCCTGCCGCATCCGGGCGGCATTCTCTCCTACTAGCATTCGATAAGTTGTCGAGTTGACAAGTCCAGGCGAGGCCGCCTCCTCCCACGTGAGGTGCTTGGGCTTTGGCATCAAGGCGTTGGCTTTCACAAGTGCGATTTCTGCTAAGCCTCCGAAGTTGGTCTCGAATCCCCAAATTTTCTGGTTTGGATCGAGCATCGAGTCCTCGTGGCCTTCTGGATCCTGAAGATCTACGACGTTGCAATGAACAGTGACTCTATCCCCAGGCTTCCAGCGCCTTACGGCTTCGCCGACCCTGAGGACGACACCCGAAGCGTCCGATCCCATCACATGGTATGGAAGGTCGTGTTTCTTTGTCGCGTCGGAAAGCTTTCCGTATTTCTCGAGAAACGCGAAGGTGGGTATCGGTTCGAAAATCGAAGTCCAAACCGTGTTGTAGTTGATGGAAGAGGCCATAACAGCGATATATGCCTCGTCCGGACCGAGCTCGGGCAGCGGGACATTTTCGATATGGACAGACTTCCTGGGATCCTTGTCCTGGTGAGCTAAGCCTTCGAACATACCGACATCTTCCTTACGGACGACGGCAGCTTTGTATGACTCAGGCAATGGGATCGAAGCTATCTCGTCGCCCGAAGCTCCCTCTAGAACGGCTTGCCGGATTTGTTCTACAGACATACCAACAATGGCCTCCTTTGCGACTGCGCCTAGACTCTTCGCGATAGGACTAGGCCTCTGTCATATCAAAATACCCACCCATGTCGGGGCTTTAGGTCGTGAGGTACTGTTGCGGCGCCCAGAGTTTGCCCCGCTGCCCTGTTAAAACTCGACTCTTTATGGGCACCCGCGCCGAATTCCGGCGCAGTTAGACTAGACAAGCCCGCTCTGCGGATTCAACCGCACTGTGATGTGGACGCACTCGCAGCCCGCAGCACCTAGCGTAGAAGGCAGACGGGTTTTCCAATCCAAGGTACAACTATGCGTTGACGGTCTCCGCTTGAGACTCGTCGATCCTTCTCGACCCAGTGAGCAGGGAGAGCGTGAGGGAATGGCCGAAAAAGACCGCCCGTGGATAATGCGAACGTACTCCGGTCACACTTCTGCAGAGGCGTCTAACGCGCTCTACCGGACGAACCTAGCAAAGGGCCAGACCGGGCTGTCTGTTGCATTCGACCTCCCCACCCAGCTCGGATACGACCCCGATGACCCCATGGCACAGGGAGAAGTGGGTAAAGTGGGCGTCCCTATTACCAGCATCGCTGACATGGAAAGGCTTTTCGAAGGAATCCCTCTCGAAAAGATGAACACCTCGATGACCATCAACGCTACAGCGCCCTGGTTGCTAGCACTATACGTAGCGGTTGCCGAACGCCAACGAGCGCCAGTAGATCAGCTGAGAGGAACTACCCAGAACGACATAGTCAAAGAGTACCTCTCCAGAGGAACTTACATATTTCCCCCACGCCCTTCAATGCGACTTACAGTCGATGTAATAGCGTTTACCGCTAAACATATGCCCAAATGGAACCCGGTAAACGTTTGCTCCTATCACTTGCAAGAGGCCGGCGCGACGCCCGTTCAAGAACTTGCGTATGCATTGACAACTGCTATCGCAATCTTAGACGCCTGCAGGCAATCCGGTCAGATCTCGGAGGACGAGTTTCCCTTCGTTGTGGGTCGCATATCCTTTTTTGTAAACGCAGGGATTAGATTCATCGAGGAGATGTGCAAACTTCGGGCGTTCGCCCTCTTGTGGGACGAGATAACCAGGGAAAGATACGGGGTGAACGACGAACGCTTTAGGCGCTTCCGTTATGGCGTGCAAGTCAACTCCTTGGGACTCACTGAAGTACAGCCCGAGAACAACATCATCAGAATCGCGTACGAAGCTCTGGGGGTTACGTTATCTAAACGAGCCAGAGCCAGCGCCATCCAGCTTCCCGCCTGGAACGAAGCCTTGGGGCTTCCCAGACCATGGGACCAGCAGTGGTCCCTCAGAATCCAACAGATACTCGCCTACGAGACAGATCTCCTGGAGTACCCAGATATCTTCGATGGATCTCCAGTTATAGAGAAGAAAGTCTCCGACATGGCAGAAGAGGCTCGCGCGGAGATTCAAAAAGTCCTGGAAATGGGCGGGGCTCTAGAGGCTGTGGAGTCAGGATACATCAAGTCGCAGTTGGTCGCCTCGAACGCCGAGCGGCTCCGCAGAATCGAAAGTGGAGAACAGATCGTCGTGGGATTGAACGCCTTCACTGAAGCAGAGCCGTCACCGCTTGTGGCGCAAGACGGACATGCAATCTTGAGGGTCTCTCCCGAGGCAGAATCAGCCCAGATCGAGAAAGTGCGAGAGTGGCGCTCACGCCGTGATAATGAAGCTGTCAAAAAAGCGATCGCAGAGCTCCAGGATGCGGCGAAAAGTGGGGAAAACATAATGCCTGTGTCTATACGAGCTGCTCACGCTGGCGTTACGACTGGAGAGTGGGGAGCCGCTTTGCGAGAAGTGTTCGGTGAGTATAGACCTCCCACAGGAATCTCCTCGGTCGTCGCCCCTGCTGTAGCCGAGTCTTTGGGAGAGGTTCGAAAGAAGGTGCAGGCTGTATCCAAACGACTTGGACACCCTATACGAATGCTCATAGGAAAGCCGGGTTTAGATGGTCACTCCAATGCTGCAGAACAGTTGGCTTTGCGAGCTCGAGACGCTGGCGTAGAAGTCATTTACGAGGGGATTCGGCTACTTCCCGAACAAATTGCTCGAGCAGCAGTCGAAGAGGGGGTCGACCTTGTGGGCGTGTCGATCCTCTCTGGTAGTCACATGGAGCTGGTTCAGCGCCTTCTCGAGAAAATGAGGGAGGAGGGCGCAACAGAAGTACCACTAGTTGTGGGAGGAATCATTCCTCCCGAAGACGCAGTCAAGCTTGAGGAGCTGGGCGTAGCGAAGGTATACACGCCCCAGGACTACGACCCAACGCAGGTTGTGTCCGAGCTAGTAGACATCGTCGCCGATTCATCGAGCAAGCGTGTTAGCTAAATGAAGCCCTCGATTCGGACTGTCAAGCAGACCCATCCAAAGTATTCGCTGATCTTGCTCACAACTGTGATGGGAGCTGTTGCGATATCGGGGTGCAGCGCACTGCGAGCCCGGGGGGAGGCCCAATATAGTGAACGCTCCAAGCGAGGGCAAACAACCCCTTCGCCCGCTTCCCAAGTGGTATCGGAAACGCTTTCGGGTACTCAGACTGTATCCTCCGGCACTTCCTCAGGCGGAAGTAGGCCCATTCCCCCGGCGGTAACTAGCTCTCCCTTTCCGGAGGCCGAAAAGCTGCCAGCAGTCGAGATCGAAATAAAAGACGGAAGCATCGGCATCGACCGCACTGCGCTGAATATAGGGACATCCTACAGATTCATAATCGCCAACCGAGGGACTCGAGCCCATTCGCTGGAGCTGAGGACGGCCTCATATAAGACAGAACAGCCAACACCGGTCTTTACGCTCGAAGGAGATCCTCTGAGACCGGGCGAAACCCGAGTGATAATCGTTAGTTTCACTCTCCCGGGCCCTTACCAGCTCGTGTGCCCATTAGAAGGTCACCGGGATTCGGGCGAAATCGCCTCTTTGGCGGTTCTTTAGTTGCAGTCTTAGAACACCAGCAAAAAGCCGTTGGGGTATCTGGATCAGGGTCAAAGTCCGGCAAAATACCCCGATCGCTGCGAGGCTACCGAAATGTCTAATTTCCTCTTACTTGGCGGGATTGGCGGGTTTCTTGGCGGGTTTTACATCATTTTTTCCGGGCGAACCTTTAGGATCTCAGTCTTTAGCGTTAGGCTCGCGGGCCTAGCCAGGGGGTACTTCTTTGCCGGACTCTACCTGACCTGATCCCCCTCTGTCGGACGATAAATCGGTTGCACCCTCCCCACCTCCGCTTTTCGATTTTTCACCGCTATTGTCCAGCGTCTGATCACTCTTGTCCAGACCCTGCGAATCTGGTTTACCATTCGAACCTTTTCGTGCTGCCGCACCTGGAAGCCTCCTTCCGAGTGCATCGCACACTGGGCCCCCTGGCGGCGGAAGCTGACCGAGCTTAGCTTCGACTCCAGCCAGCACGACCACGGCGTTGGAGTCGCTCGTATTCTGCTTCTGCTCTATTTTCTCTCGGGCTCGGCGAACTCTCTCGACTGCCTCTCTCCTTGCGGTCTCAGTGCCCTTGGAGTCGCAACGAGAAGCTTTGTCTAACGCAAGGTCAGCGGCTTGATCCGCTTGCTGAGCGAGAGCGTCTGCCTGCCTATCTGCAGAAGTAAGTGACAGTTCCAGATTCCATCCCGCCGCCCTTAGGGTCCACAAAGCCGAGCCCGGCTCAGCCTTCGAGGAGGCATAGGCGGTGCCCCCGAGAATCCCTAGTACAAGAGAGGCTGCAATAAAAGCTGCGCCCCGCCTCCACCAGGTCCTCTGAGTAACTCGAGAGGCGTCAATCGCCTCAATGAATGCTGCCCGGGAACGCGCAAGGCTCTCGGCAGGAACTTCAATCTCTAGCGCGGCCTCCTGTAGTCTCTCAGCGAGATCGTCATATATGTCGAGATCGAAGGCCTCCAGGCTATTGGGGTCTACTGCAGCTTTGTCCTTGTCAGACATGCAAGTCTCTCGGCTCTCTCTTCAAGGCTGCTAGAGCCCTGTGCTGCAACACTCTTACTGCGCCTGCGCTCTTGCCCAACACCCGGCCAACCTCCTCGGCGCTGAGCCCCGCTATAAATCTAAGTGAGAGCGTCTCTCTCTGCGTTCGCGGCAGCCGAGCAACCCTACCCCACAGCTCCCCGAGTGATCCGTTGCTGAGCAATGAATCCTCGGGGCTGGGCGAGGACTCCGCAGGGAGTTCTTCGCTTCTCTCGAATAACTCAACCGGATGCCGTGCTTTGCGCCTTAGCTCGGTCGACACCACGTTGTGAGCAATTCGAAAAATCCACGCTTCGAACGAGCCCTCTCCACGCCAGTCGAACTTTCCAATGTTCTTCAGCACACCCACAAAAACTTCGCTTGTAACGTCCTCGGCATCCGAGAAGTTCCTAAGCGACACTAACGCGTAGCGAAACACTCGCTGTGCGTACCGGTCATACAGTGCCACAAGAGCTTCTCGGTCTCCCTTGGAAGCCCTCGAAACAACCTCTTCTAGATCTTGCCCAGGAGGCTGATTGCTCCAACGTTCTTCCTGACCGGAGCTTTTTCTTCCCCCTGATTGACTTTCGCTGTTGTGGGTCATTCGTTACGTTGTGCTCCGATTGCGTCCCATCGCGACCTACAATACACTGCGCGGCCCAGCGTCGATTCTTTAGTCAGAGAGCCCGGCGTACCTTGAGGGCTGGTCTCCCAGTGCTGAGATCTCATGGTTGTCGGGGCTCCCCAGCAGGAAGGGCGCATGGGCCCGGTTCCCGTTTTCTCCCCCGGGGATCGGGCCTTTTCTTTATGCACTGTTGACCTATTCGCGAGGCAGTCCGACATCTGCGGTCACAACCTTTAGCCCGGGGCTCGCAGATTCCGGCCCGCCAACCCCAGGTTTTACTCTCATCTTCTCTCGCTAAGTTGCATAATGAAGCGTCGTCATTTACTTTGCGCTATTCAAGGACGCCGCACTCGCTAGAGCGTCTTTGTCTCTGTAGTATCGATCGACAGTGCAACCCTCACACACAAGTAGTACTTCCAGACATCAAACGAAAGGTAAATGGATCGAGGTCTCCGCCAAGACGGTAATCGATTGGCCTCTAAAGCTAATCTCTACCGTCCTAGAGAATGGCACTGGATGGAGTTGTTGGCTTCCTGGAGCCTCGGAAGAGTCGGCGGGCGAGGAGGCGCCATCGGGGTCGCTAACTCCTATAAAGGGAACGTCCCACTCTCAGAGCTCTACGTCCAAAGTTCGCTCCATCCAAGTGCGAACCGAGTTTTTCTCGGCCCGGCTGGAACTTCCGCTCCCCACTGACGAGCTTTCTTTCAGCAATGACCAGACCTCTGAGGCGCTAGCCGATGAGCGGCCTCGAGCACGCGAGTACATCTTAGAGGCATCAGAGCTTGTCATGGGGCCAATCACACAGTTCCAGCTTATCGTTCGCCTAGAGCCAACCAACGCGTTTGCCATGCGAAGAGCCGCCAGAGGCATGGAGCATCACGATGCGGCATCAACGATCGCTTCTATACTTGTGCGATGGCGAGGAAACATTCCTTACTTCGGGATTTTATTTAGGCCCCTATTCGCCTCTTACTTCAAGTCATATGCCAAGGCGGCTCTGGAATCGTTCGTTGGCTCTGTAAGCAAGCTCGTGTCGGAGAGACAGAAACACAAACATGATTTGCTGTCGGAAGGCGCCGCTTCATCTTCGCTCTCGCTATCACCACGAACGCAGAGCCTTCAAAACAGACCAGCGATCGTCACCACACATCCATGGTGGGCCCCAGCTCAACCTCTCAGCGTCCAACAAACCCGTGCACTAGCAGCTTTGTGCTTTTATGCAATGGTCATGGGGTACATGACCTCGCTGGCCGGCATTGCACAGCACCAGGTAATCGAGAGCTTTCATGCGGACGACGCAGCGCTAGGAAGTATGCTCTTCGCCCTTAACATCGGTGCGCTTCCGGGGATCTTTCTATTGCCACTAGGCGACCGAGTCGGTAGACGAAAAATTCTGCTGCCTGCCCTAGCAATTACTGCAATAGCCTCAGGTATGTCGGCGTTGTCGCCAAACCTATGGACATTCACGCTGCTTCAGGCATTGGTAAGAGCTCCCCTTTTTGTCGCTCTCAGCCTTGCTTGGATCTACCTCGTAGAAGAGATGCCCCCTAGGGGGCGTGCCTATGCAATCAGCTTGTTTACGATGACCGGAGGCCTGGGAGGAGGCATTGGACTGCTATCGCTTCCGCTAGTCCAGCACCTATCTCGTGGGGGATGGAGGATCCTTTTCGCTGCTGGGATCGCAACCCTCGCCGCAATCCCGTCGCTAGTAAAAGACTTACCCGAGACACACCGATTCACCAAGGCCTGGCACGGAGCTAGTCCCTTGTTTCTTCTAAAAAAGCCTCACCTGCGAAGAATTCTGATTTTGTTGGGCGCAGCGCTCGCTGCTTCCGTATTCGGAAGCCCGGCAGCTCGCTACCAGGGGCGCTACATACAAAACGCTCTCGGGTACACGCCGGGCATGTACGTTCTCTTCACGGTGGTAACGACACTTCCCGCAGCTCCTGGAATGCTAATCGGAGGCAGGATCGCCGACTCTCTAGGCCGCAAAACAGTTGGCATACTCGCTGCCACGGTCGGGGCCTTATCCCAGGCCTTGCAGTATTGGCTGTCGGGAGCACCGCTTTGGATCTCCTCGGCAATTGGAAGCTTCGTTGGCGCCATGTGGATACCAGCTATGGGGTCCTTTTCGACCGAACTGTTTCCTACTTCGCTGAGGGCAAATGCGTCGTCTGCGACCTCGGCAGTAGGGATGGCCGGGGGCGCAGCAGGTTCGTTGATAGCAGGATCCCTAATTGTGTCTATGGGCTCCTACGCTAAAGCAATTACCGCTTTGCTCCCGGCTGCCCTTGTCTCCGGCCTGCTAGTGCTACTGCTGTTCCCCGAAACCAAAGGAAAAGAACTAGACGAGATCTCTCCAGAGATCGGACCTCCAACCCCCGGAATTACAGGATCCTTTGTCCGGTAAGGGGCCGCGGCTCGAAACTCGGATATGAACCTCTCCGAGCATCTCCTCACAGACCAGGCCTTGTCATAGCTTCCAAATCCAGGGCTCGGTCCACCGCTTCTTCAGGAAGTCCTCGCTCTATGGCAACCTCTCGAATCGTTTTACCGCTCAAGGCAGCCTCTTTAGCGATCTCCGCACAGGCGTCGTACCCAGCCAATGGGACCAAGGCCGTTACGATCGAAAGACTGGACTCCGCTCCTCGTCTACACTTTTCTACGTTTGCCTTTATCCCATCGATACATCTCTCAGCGAACACCCGCAGCGACGAGGACAAGAGTGCCACCGACTCTAAAGCGTTCCACCCCATGACGGGAATCATCACGTTCAGCTCGAAGTTACCCGAAAGTCCTGCCACCGAGATCGTCGAATCGTTTCCTATGATTTGGCACGCTACTTGCATCACAACTTCAGAGTAGACGGGGTTGACTTTTCCCGGCATGATAGACGACCCCGGCTGAACAGCCGGAACTGTGATCTCTGCGATCCCCGCCATAGGCCCAGAATTCATCCATCTAATGTCGTTGGCAATCTTGTACCCCGACACTGCGATCGTCTTCAAAGCGCCCGATAATTCAACCAGACCGTCGCGGGCTCCTTGTGCCTCAAAGTGATTCTGAGCCTCTTTGAACTCCAAGCCAGTGGCATGAGAGATGCGTGTTATCGCCTTTCGCGGAAAATCGGGGTGCATGTTTATCCCGGTCCCCACGGCTGTCCCACCCAAGGGAAGCTCGAGGAGGCGCTCCATAGCGCATTTGATCCTTTCGACACCTGCCTCGACCTGCCTGCGATATCCACCGAACTCTTGACCCAGGCGGATTGGTGTCGCGTCCATCAAGTGTGTTCGGCCTGTTTTTATCACAGAGTTGAACTCGCCCTCCTTGGCCGCCAGCGAGTTCTGAAGGACCTCGAGAGCTGGCATCAGTTTTTTCGTTATTTCTTCAGCAACAGCAATATGAACAGCGGATGGAAACACGTCGTTGCTCGACTGTCCGAGGTTGACGTGGTCGTTAGGGTGGACCTTCGCCGATCCGCCAAGCGCCAACTCCGCAAGGCGCGCGATCACTTCGTTGGCGTTCATGTTCGTCGACGTTCCTGACCCAGTCTGAAAAACATCTAGAGGAAAATGGTCTAGGTGCTTACCCTCTGCGACCTCTAAAGCTGCGGATGCAATGGCGTCGGCGATAACAGGATCTAGCGTGCCGAGTTCTTTGTTGCTCTCGGCAGCTGCCCACTTTATGAGACCCAGCGCTCGAATAATTGAACTCGGCATCTTATAGCTGCTTATCGGAAAGTTGAGATACGCCCTCTGCGTCTGTGCTCCATAAAGCGCATCTTTAGGAACTTCCATCTCTCCCATCGAATCTCGTTCTATACGAAATTCACCCTTTTTCATCGGATCCTCCCATAGCTTCTCGGCCAGCAGATAGTACTATCCGATTATCGAAAGCGGGAAGCGAGGCGTGTGTTAGAAGCAAAGAGGGACCGTGTGACTCGAGACGAAGTTCCGACACCTGCTCTAGTAGTGGATGCATCTGTCCTCGACGCGAACATCTCGAAGATGGCCTCCTACTTCGCGAACCGAAAGACCAAACTGAGGCCTCATTTCAAAGCCCATAAATGTGTAGAGATTGCCCGGGCCCAGATTGCAAAAGGCAGCACTGTGGGCCTTACCTGCGCCACGGTAAGAGAGCTAGAAGTGCTAAGAGAAGCCGGCTTCCCAGATGTTCTGCTCGCCAACGAGATATCCACCCAAGACAAAGCGGAAAGAGTCGCAAACGTCGCACGCGATATCTCCGTGAAAGTAGCTGTCGATTCGCGGCGACAGATCGACCTCCTCGAAGAAGCGTGTTCACAGGTTGGAGGCGAGTGCGGAGTATTGGTAGACATAAACGTAGGCTTGCCCCGCTGCGGAATCCCGCCAAGCCGTGCACCCAAGCTAGCACAAAGCGTAGTTGACTCCCCCCACCTTCGTTTTGAAGGGCTCATGGGGTACGAGGGGCACTGCGTACTGTTGGAGGATCCTCAACTCCGTAGGGATAACACCCTCGCAGCAATGGACCTGTTGCTCGAAGCCAAGGAGGCTGTGGAGGCGGCTGGCATCGAGGTGCGAATCGTCTCCGCCGGCGGAACCGGCACCTACGACATAACCGGAAATCTAGAATTTGTCACTGAAATACAAGCCGGGTCTTATGTCTTGATGGACGACGCTTATTACAAGTTAGGTCTTGGGTTCGAAAGAGGGCTGTACCTTCTTTGCACGGTGATAAGTAGGAGCTCTTCTGCTATCGCAGTGGCCGATGGAGGTCTGAAAGCGCTCTCCACCGACCACGGATTGCCGACTGTTCTAGAGTCCAAAGAAGCGAAGGTAGCGTTTCTTTCGGATGAGCACGCCACAATACTGGCTCCACCCGACCGGAGTGAACTCGAAGAAGGCTCCAAGATTCACCTGACCGTTACGCACATCGATCCGACTATAAACATGCACGACGAGCTGTGGGTACTTGACGGTGAAAAAGTCGTAGACGTTTGGCCCATTGCAGCGAGGGGATATGGAAGGCGATCAAACGGGGGGTGCTAACCGAGTGAGCGATTCAAACTCAGGTGGGGCGCATCACTCAGAAAATTCGGACAAGAAGTGGGCCCTCCAAGCCGACGAGGGAACGGATGACCTTCTAGTAGGGGACACTGTTTTTGCCTCCGGGGCACAGCCTTTGGGTGGCCCGCCGCTTGGTTCTCCTATACCATTGGAAGCCCCTCCTGTCGAAGATTCGCTACCGGATACGCCTTCAGTCCCTCAGCACGGCAGCATCTCGAGCGGAATGGATTTCGGGAAACGGGCGGAGTTTTTCAAGGTTCTCGAGGAAACCCAATCCCAGCAACGGCGACAAGATTTTCGTGGCTCTCCGAACCCCGAGCAAGAGGCAGGGTCCCGCTCGCTCCAGGGCTTTCACGCCTCCAGGATCGGCGAAAAACCTGGCTCAGGCGGCTTTTCTCTTCCGGAAACGATGTCTGTAGAGGGGCCGGTTCCGCCGCCCCCCCAGCAGAGCAGTTCTAGCCCTCCGTTAGATAAGGGACTCGAGGAAGCTCTCTCGTTCCGCCCACTTCCCAGGACTCCAGCGATAAAAAAGGGGGAACTTTCTACGCCTGAAGAGGCACTAGCAGAGACAGCAGAGAGGGTGACTCCTTACCAACCCGCCTCGTTTATGGGTCCGGTGAGTGAGGCCCAGCGATCCGTGATCCCGCCCGAGATTGGCACGCCAGAGGTGCCAGCGCCGCGCGATCGCTATCGACTACCGGAGAGTCTAGAGGCCTCCGTAGAAAAAGTAAGTGAGGCCCAACCAGGTGAGGTCGATGGCGACAAGCACGCGAAGTCGGAAATTTCCCCAATCCCTGGCGAGGATACTCTCGCAGCCGAGTCGTTCAGACGGTTGTTGTGGATTTTCGGAGCAGTGCGCTGGCTGGGAGTGGTACCGGCCACGGCACTTCTGATAGTGCTTTGGGATCAGCTCCCCCATCCATTGGTTTCCGCTTTTGCTCAGGGGTTTGCAGCCGTGGGAACCGTGGTTCTCTTTCTGATCGGGAGGACTGTCAAGATAGAAAGGTTTACAACAGAACTCCCGTATCCCGTAGAGCTTGGAGTAGTTTTCCTCGAGACTTCGTGGATTTCGGTGTCAGTCTGGGCAGCTGGGGGACTTCGATACCCGTTCTACGTCTTCTTTTTCGCTCTCGCTGTAGCAGCGTGCATGCGGGTACATCCCAATCCCCGCCGTGCTTTGGGTAATTGGGCTGTAGTCGTGGTGGGGTTTATAGCTACAGCACTCGCTTCAGGGTCATCACCCTCACAGTACTACCCTCACTATGTAGCGAGCTTAGCGACCTTCACTATCGTATGGGTCCTCGCCGTTGGCTATGGTTGGGTCTCTGACGCTGAAGTCGAGTTCGTAAAGAAATCGCATTCTCGACTATCCGAAGGAACCAAATTGGTCGGGGATGCCTTTCGAAAAGCAGCGTCTGGAGATTTGTCCTCAGTCCGTCTAGATCTCGAAGCGTTTCGAGCCGTAGACGAGCACGGCGTTTTCGCAGCCGTCGAGGAAGGATTCAACTCCATGGTGGAAAGCCTCGGCCGCCTCATTGGAGACGTCAGATCGGCAGCCTCCTCACTCGACGCCTCGGTACAGGAAATTCAAACGGCCGCGGAGACCATAGCCACTGCTGCGATGGATCAGAGCGGCGGTGTGGCGGAGACATCAGCTGCCGTACAAGAGCTAGCTACGACGGCAGCTGGAATCGCCGAAAGCGCTCGCACTGTGACTCACTATGCGGAGGAGACTTCGTCTTCTTCCAAGTCGGGAGCTGAGTCACTGGCTACTGCCTCGGCCGCGGTGCAAGACCTCTCTCAAAAAGTGCAGACCGTCCACGAAAAGACGCATCGCCTGGCCGAGCTGTCAGGTGAAATCTCCAAAATCTTGGAGTTCATCGACGACATCTCGCGTCAAACCAACCTACTAGCGCTAAATGCTGCTATAGAGGCAGCACGCGCCGGCGAGCAGGGAAGTGGTTTCGCTGTAGTGGCAGACGAAGTAAGAAAGCTCGCCGAAAGGACAGCTTCTGCCACCCACGAAATCAAGACACTCGTAGAAGAAGTCCGAAACGAGACGGCGGCTGCCTCCGAGGCGGTTGAGGAGGGGATGAGCTCTGTGGCGAGAGGGTCCGAGACAATTTCCGGGGCAAGGGAGGCACTAAGAAAAATCGAGGAGATGGCCGCCGCGACTGTCGATTCAACTCGGCGAATAGAGATAGCCACCGCAGAGCAGCGGCGCGCCTCTGACCAGGTAGCTATGGCCACGACAAGTCTGGCGGCATCTGCCAAGGAGTTTGCAGACACCGCAACCAGCACTCGTCGGATAGCAGAACAGCTGGCTCGTACCGCCCAGGCTCTATTGGTCTCTTTAGAACGCTTCAAAACTCGCTGAAGCACGGTCGACAAAGTGTTCCAGAGAAACCAACGCCTACCAGGTCTGGAGCCTATGGCAACTTTCTCGCAGTCCCCGGTCTTCGGGTTCCCTAACCCGATCCTCGCTCTAGATCCGCAGCGATCACAGAGCTATCAATTGAATCGTGCCCGGGGGGGGATTCGAACCCCCACGCCCTTTCGGGCAGGCGGGTTTAAGCCGCCCCTGTCTACCTGTTCCAGCACCCGGGCGAACACACACTAGAACGAGTGCACAAAAAAGAGCATTCCGCCTGCGTATATTGGCTTGTCCGAACTGATCCTGAAGGCAGTGTCCCGGGAGGCAGCTGCTCCCTCAGGTGAAGACCTCAGATCGAACTTCAAAATTGCTCCTGGGCCGACTCTAACAGTCTTGCTGAGAGCAGTATCTAGAGACGACGCCAACCATACCAACCGGCTTGGATAGTAGTCGATGCGTACCGTAGTCTCCTCAGAGGAGGGGTTGTAGATAACGAGCTCCGATCTGAAGTCAGGGTTGGTCGTGGCAAACGGAAAGTCAAGCCGCCGATTTTCATCCGTCTGGGGACGCTCAGTAAACCCATCGCTGAACGCCCCGTCGAGGACGAGCGATTCGAGCTCGAATGACACCGGGTGCGTACTCTTCACCACCAGCGAATAAACACCGGACCGCACTCCGAGCCCCGCGCCTACGGCAACATCTAAATCTATGTCGCTTCGACCCGGAGCTATTTGAACCTCCCGCATCTGCTTCTCGCCAGAAGAAAGAACATACTCCAGGCTGACTCGTGCAGAGTCGGAAGCCGGATTGAAAGCCACGAGCGTGGGATGATACCCCGCCCCAGAGAGTACTAAAGGAAAAACTCCCTCCTTGGTAAGGGGTGCCGGCGGGGAGGTGTCGCCTCCGCTGACTCCCCCAACCGAGTAGTAAATCTGGCGTTCCACAACAACGGGCTCGGAGGACCGCACTACCGTAGCTAGATAGTTTGCACTGGAGCCAATTCCCCCATCTTTTGGACTGGAAGTGACATCTACAGTCGCTGGTGCTCTTGGGGGAACAGCGATTGTTGTCTCTATACTTCTGCCGTCGGCTATGTACTCGATCGAAACCCTAGCCTCTCGATCAGCAGGGTTCAAAAACCCGAGGATTTGCGAGTATCCCCCCCCCGTTCTTCCTACTGGAAAGTACGCCTCTGTGGTCGGCTCCGGGAGACCAGAATGGATTGTCCCTCCCGTCCACCCGCGATCGCTCACAAAGAAAAACGATCCACGCGCTGCGGCGATCGGAACATCTGAGTCCACCACCAAACCTAACATCAGATGGCCCGCACCATAACCGCCCCCCCTGTCGAATCGGGTATTGATAGTCAGCCCCTCTTTGGGCATGACCACAGCTCTTCGCAGACCAACCGTCCTCCCACCAGGAAAGTAGTTCAGGTTGACCGTGGCCGCTACATCTGTGGGGTTGAAGAGATACACAAGGTCGACAAAGCCACCCTCATTTCGTCCAGGACCGAAATACCAGCGAGTTCTGGCCTGTTGTACGCCGTTCAAGTAAGTAAGACCGTCCGCCACCCTTGAAGTCGAGCGACCCGATCGGGTCCACCCGACCAGGTTGAACACGTTCAACAAGATAAAGAGAGCAAAAAGGAAGCAAGACACTAAAGTCCTGAGTCTAGGGCCTCTAAAAACAGATGCAATCCCAAAGACGGTTGCAACAGATATCGGAGCCGACAGGGGGTACATATAGCGTCCGACCATAGCAATTCCCCCGAGGAGTGGTAGCACAAGCATGAAAGCGTATCCGGAGACGATCGAGCCTGTAGAGATGAGCAGACTTTGTAGCCGGAGCGACCCCATCGCTGTCGGCCGACTCAAAAGCGTTGGCCTGCCCTCGACAGCCCTGAGACGCAGAAGCCAGAGAATCCAACCTGCGACAGCAAGCGTCCACACCGTAACCGCTGCCGCGACGTTGTAGCGCTTGTCAGCCCAAACCCAGGTAGGCTCACCCCAGATGTAAGACAGGAGTAGATGCCTCGAAGAAGAGAGAATGTACCCAGCCACCGAGCTGAGATTGTCGAGGCTTGGGGCCGGGAAAAAAGCTCCTAGGAATCTCGACATCCTGCTCTGGCCTGTGGCCTCTCCGTAAACAAGGATGTTCCTCGCCAACCATGGAAGGAAAAGGGTCATGCTCGAGGCCGCTACCGGCACGAGCTTGCGAATTCCCTGCTGAAGCCCCAACCGTGCCACGAAAACAACCACCGTTAGCGGCGCAAGATACCACAGAACCGACTTCGTTAGAAGCGCGGTGCCCAAAACCACCCCGCCCGCTAGCAAGCGTCTGTTGTCCAGCGCCTGCTCAGGGGTCTGCCAGAAAGAGACGAGAAGGAGGATCACAACTCCCCCCATAACAGCAGCCAGGGCGTCATTGGTAACCTGGCTCGAATTGAGTAGGTATCCCTGAAGAACTAAAAAGGAGGCCGGTGCACCTATCTGGAGCATTCGCGTGCCAGGAGAAATTCTTCGGGCGAGGCGGTAAGAAACAACAACGGAGAGAGATGCTAAGAACGCCGAAAAAATCCGAACCGCATACACCTTGAGGATTGTCGACCCCGGGACTGCTAAATACACAAGAGCCGCCGCAAGATAGTACATAGGTGGCTGAATAGCCTCGTAGTTGAATCGCCACAAGTTGTCTCTAACCCACTGCGACACGTCTTTTTCAGGAAGGTTCTCTGGCGCAGCACCAGTGTAGAGCCGCAGGGAAGGATCTCTGGGATACTGCCATCCCCATTGGCGATCCCTGCCGATTGCAAGCACTTTCTCGGAAACCACAGTGTCCCCGGCACGCGGGAGCTCGCCGTGTTCGGCCACCAGCTCGACGTATCCGAAGTGCGGGCCCTCGTCCACCACACTCCAAACCGGCTGTATAAGCGCGTACGCTACCGCGGCAGCGAAAACCGCGAGCCAAATTGCCACAGCGATGGCCGCCACATTTTTATCGCTTTCGTCGTAGGGAAACACCCGACAAAGTTTTGTGGCTAGCCTACCCACCACCCTCTCCCGAAGAGATAAGCAAGCACTAACTGAGATCCCGCAAAGAGAGCCCAAAGAATGAGCCGTAGCCGCTTTTTCCGTAAAATCCACCCTAATCCAGCAAAGAAGGGAAAGAACGAAAGCGCGTAGCGAGCGAACGAGTTGGTGGTCCCGGACAAGAGGGGTAGCGAAGAAGCCGAGGCCCAGAAAAGGATCCACGTCCCGTTGAGCTTTCTCACCGCCAAAACCAGTATCGCCACCACGGCTACAACTGTCATCAAGTCAAGCAAGTAGGCCCAATAGAGATCCGGCCGCGTCCCGCCAATGTAGGAGTTAGGCCGCAACAGCTCGCCAGCGGTCTTTATCACTGGTACGAAAACCGCGGACCTTTGATGAGGCCACCCGTCTAGCTGTGCCGAATAGAAAGCGGCTGGATTTCTAAAACGCGCCCACAAGTAAAAGCAGTATGAAGCCGCACCGGTCAAACTCGCGATCCCGGCTGCCGCGGCAAGCGCTGGTGGACGGCATCTGAGACGGCCGAGGTTCCAATTGGCTTTGTCCAGCGCCATCCAAAGAAACGCTGGAGCTAGAAGAACTCCAAAGACTTTGAGGGCACTGGCAACTGCTCCAACGGTGCCTGCAAGCCACCACCTGCTTTTCGACGCAAAGAAAAACGCAGCGAGTACTGAGGCAACGAACGCTGCTTCTGGATAGGGTAGAACGAAAAAAAACGCAGTGGGAAACAGCGCCAGGCTGATCGCTGCGCGCCTCCCCACTTTCGGTCCGAGCTGTTCGCGTACCACTGCGTATGCCAAGGGCGAGATGACTATCGACACAGCAAGCGAAATGGCAACCCCCGCCCACGCATAGCTAATTGAGGCGATCTCGCCGAGATACCTCATCGCCAAAGGAAATGCCGGAAAAAATGCGACGTTGGAATCAGTGCCGGAAAGATAGTTGTACCCACTGGCTGCAATACCCAGGTACCAGTGGCCGTCCCAGTTGACGATGGCTTCGCCAAGGCCCGAGCTCAACTTTTGAGAAAGTGAGGCACCACCGAGAGCTAGCGCTGCCAAATCGGCAAGGCGCATGCCGATTGGCAACAGCCAAAGGACAGCGAGATGAGTCTTGCTAGACGAAGCTTCGTCAGGATCAGGCTGCATCTGATCCCAACAACCCAAGAGAAATCGCTAATGCCGCGCCGTCCAAGATATCGGCCTCGGACACGATGACCTCTTCGAACTCCCACCGTCTCAAAATCGCCACTAACACAACTGTGCCTCCGACAATCACGTCGGCGCGCTTAGGTTCAAGCCCAGGCTCGTTGCGAAGTTCCTCCTTTGGAGTTGTAGCGAGGTACCTAAACAGCTCCTCCACCTGACGTCTGCCAAGACGGTGGTGGTGCACCGCGTCAGGGTCGTAAGACTCCAATCCCAAGTCCATTGCGGCAAGGCTCGTTACAGTGCCCGCCAGCCCGACGAAGGAGCGTGCACTTCTGGCCGGAAACTCTCTCTCGGCACTTACCAAACAGCAGTTGACTTCCCTAAGGGCCTCCGACAGTTCCTCCGCTCTTGGAGGATTCGAATGCAAAAACCGCTCGGTAAGCCGTACACAGCCAATGTCGAGGCTGGCCCAGCCCATCAATGAGATCCCTGGGAAAACAAGAGGTTCATCGTCGGAGTACGACAAGATGGAATTTGGCCCAGACTTGCTCTCTTGTAGACCTAATGCCAGCTCCGTGGAGCCGCCCCCTATGTCAACGACCAAAATTGGTCCAGGGCCAGCGTCTGGCCATGCCCCAATGGCCCCCGCGAACGACAACATTGCCTCTGCTTGCCCGCTTAGCAGCGTTGGACGTACTCCCAGCGAGTCCTCTACCTTGACGAAGAATTCCTCGTGATTGCTGGCATCTCTGCAAGCGCTCGTGGCAATTGCGCCAACTCGGTCGGCCCCCAACGATCGAATCGTTCGAGAGTACTCGCATAGAAGAGCGCACGTTCGCTCCATAGCTTCTAATTTGATGATTCTTTCGGAAGAGACGCCCTCGCCCAGACGTGTGATCGTGGTTGTACGCACGATCGTCGATAGACCGTCACCTTCGGTGTCAGCCACTAGAAGTCGTGTCGAGTTTGTTCCTATGTCGACCGCTGCAACCCTCATCAGATCCTCGTTTTGCTGGCTTCCTAGGTCCCGATACCGGGTGATGTGGCTCCCTCCACAACGGATTCCTGGCCGTGCCCACAACACAGGGTAGCTCGCAGTCGAGGGGCTCCACGTCAGGAGCCACATCCTCTCCGACTGGATTTGGATACCCGGCGAGAAAATGCGCGTAGTGAGCATGAAGGCACTTGATGGCGCAAGGCGACGCCGACCCAGCAATCCCACCCTTTGGTCGAGGGCCCAAGTATCCATTGGGAATGTGAGCATCACGCTCCCGGGCGTATGCTATGTGCGCTTCAGCAAGGCGCCGGGCGAAATTTGGATCCCTCCTCGTCCTCTGGGACAACTCGTGGATCCTACACATTCCTTCTAGTCGCCCAACCCGAGAGACCGCCAATGGACAGGTTAGCCAGAACCGGGTAGGAAAAGGGGTCCCGTCATCGAGGAGGGGTGAAACTTCTATAGAGACAGGAAGACCCAAATGACAAAGGGACACGACTTTTACGCAGCCCCTCAGTTTCCTGCCTACCTGAACCGATGCAGCGGCGCGTAACCGATCCTCGTCCATCTCTATTAGACGAAGCGTCCTTGAAACGTTTTAAGAAGCTTTCGAACTTGGCACACGCCTCTATACACCAACCTTCGAAATTGTTACCGAGCCTGCCTCGGCTTGAACCATGCGTCAGAGAGTCGGGGCCGAGGTGCGTCGTGCTTCGACATTGATCGTTTTGCCAGCTCTACCCCTTCGTAGACGACGCCTTCGTTGCCGGCTGCGGCGAAGATTGACGCAGAGGTGAACGACTGGGGCTTGGAGTTGGCGTCGGGCCGGTTTTATCCGGGGACCCGGCGCTCTGTGTCCTTCTAGAAGTATTAGATGTCGGTGCCAACGTAGTCTGGCTTTTTTGAGTAGGCGCCTCGGAGACGCTGTTTGGCGTAGAAGATCGAGTCTTCGTAGGATCAGGCCAAGGCCCTTCAACCGGAACAAAGACAATCTCGCCGGGGCGAGCCAGACCGAGATTTTCACGTGCCAACCGCTCGATCGACGCCGGGTTACGTGCCTCTTTGGCTTTGTTTCGAAGCACCTCCGCTTCTAACCGCAATCTGGCAGCCTCCGTCCGCATCCGAGAGGCGTCGCTACGGTAGGAAAGGATTTTTCCTAAAGGGAGCGCGGCTATAAACACAATGACTACACATATTGCTAGTACCAAGAAGTAGTGAAGTAACCAGCCTTCCAGAACCGATCCAACGGTATTGAGTTCTTGATCAAGTCCTACGTGTGTTCGCTTCTTGTTCTGGAAGGTCAAATCCCCCGAAACCGGGAGCGCCGAATTTCTCTCGTCCGATAATTTCCGAGGATTCCGGCGAAACTTTCCAGTGAAGAGTGCAGGATTAGAAGCCATAGCAAACGACAGAGATCTACTACGTCGACAGCGCTGCACGACCTGGAAACCGAGCGGCATCGCCAAGATACTCCTCGATTCGCAGGAGCTGGTTGTACTTGCCCGTCCTGTCGGATCTCGCAGGCGCTCCGGTTTTGATCTGTCCGGCATTTGTCGCCACTACTAGATCAGCAATGCTCGTGTCCTCTGTCTCTCCCGATCTATGAGAGACGATTGCCTTGTAACCCTTGGAAACAGCTAATTGGACACAGTCCAGAGTCTCGGTGACTGTTCCAATTTGGTTCATCTTGACCAAGACCGCATTGGCTACTCCCGCCGAGATGCCCGTCTGTACTCGGTCAATGTCTGTCACGAACAAATCGTCGCCAACTAGCTGCACTCTCCTGCCCAACGACTGGGTGAGCATTTTCCAGCCCTCCCAGTCGTCCTGAGCCAAACCATCTTCGATCGACACGATCGGAAACCGATCCACTAGAGCAGCGAGAAACCCCACCATATCTGCCGAGTCGAGTCTCCGGCCCTCGCCCGTGAGTACATAAAGGCCCTCCCTGTAAAACTCTGATGCTGCGACGTCAATAGCAAGGCATACATCAGTGCCGGGGGTATATCCTGCTGTCTCAATTGCGGAGACTAAAAGTGCAGCCGCCTCGGAGGCGGACCGCACAGGTGGAGCGAAACCTCCCTCGTCCCCCAGGCCACTACTCATCCCTTTGCGCTCAAGTAAATCTCCGAGGGATAGGTAGATTTCGGTGCCAATCCGTAGCGCATCAGCGAAACCGGCGGCCTCCACCGGAACAATCATGAACTCCTGGAAATCTAGGTCGTTTCGGGCATGGCGCCCACCGTTCAAAACGTTCATCAGAGGTACCGGCAAAAGATGTGCGTTGGCTCCCCCTAAATATCGAAATAGAGGAATCCCGAGCGAAGCGGCGGCTGCGTGGCACGCCGCCAGAGAAACTCCGAGAATTGCGTTGGCGCCAAGAGAAGCCTTGTTTTGCGAACCATCAAGTTGTATTAGAAGTTGATCTAGTCCTCGCTGATCGAAAACTTCCCTCCCGATCGCGCGAGGCGCGATCACCTCCATAACGTTGGTTACCGCTCTATGGACGCCCTTTCCCCTGTAGCGATTGTCTCCGTCTCTCAACTCCACAGCTTCAAATCGCCCGGTAGAAGCTCCGCTCGGTACAGCCGCCCTCCCAACAGCGCCTGTAGAAGTCTCGATCTCTACTTCAACTGTAGGGTTGCCGCGCGAATCGAGAATTTCTCTGGCCCTCACCGCGACGATCGATACCCGCTCGAGCGATACGGAACTCACAAACGTCAACCGAACTCCTTCGGTCTCGTGCTCAAAAATCGCATAAGCTACTAGCGTCCAAACACCAAACGCCTGGAAGCGACGCAGCTAGCGCTCGACCAGCCTGGATGGTGCGCATCAGAAAGATTGCTTGCTTTGCTAGCTCACGACCATTGTAAACCAAGTCACGCTCAATGCCATCAGAATGCAACAATTCGATCCTGGAAGGCGATCGAGGCTAGAGGACAACGCAGCGACGAGGTTCACAAACGCTCAGATAAGGTGCCGCCCTGCTACCGCAAAATTCGCGCAATCAACTCGCTCTAAATCGAGGAATGGGTGCTAGATAGGCATGTCTCGCGCAAAAGTCGCCCTTGTTGTAGAAGGAAAGTGCAACGTTGCAGCCAGCAGCCATGCAGCGGCGTTTTTTCTTGGCGACTTCAGCGGCTCTTTTATCTTTAAGAATCTTTCTATTTCGTGCCATAAGGATCGGTTACCGGTGCCGAGCGTTCTCACGCGCTGTGACCCTGCTCGTATTTTGGATGTCGCTTTGAATCTCGGCGGAAATAAGCTGCCTCTTGAGAAGCACTTCGATTTAAGTGTGGAAGCACACGATCCAGGAAAACAGTGAGGAAGTTTTTTCAAGACAAATTTTGATTTAAGTCGCCTACAGCTTCGTACGCGATGGATGCGAAAGATATCGTTCTTTTGCAGAGGGTTTCACTAGGAGATGGCAGACACTCACAGAGAATCCAATCAAAGCCAAAATTACACAGGCAAAACCATTTCTTATAAAAAAAGCTCCATTCTGGGATGGCTAGCTCCAGTACTCGTCTCAGCAGGGCTGGCAACTGTCGCGATCGTAGTGACCGTATCGACGGCTCGGTCTCCCACGGTTTCGGGTCCTGCCGACAACTCCGAGGATTACGGGGTCGCCACACTCGGGCGTCCCGCTCCTGACTTCAACGTCGAGCTCATAGACTCGGGAACTTTCCGCCTATCTGAAGCCAAGGGTAAGGTCGTACTAATCAATTTTTGGGGCACCTGGTGCGCTCCGTGTGAAAAAGAGATGCCTCTCCTCCAGCGGGCCTCCAAAGCATTCGAGGGCGAGTTGATCGTTGTGGGCCTTGCGGTCAATGACTCCAAGGACGCAGTCTTGAAGTTCAGATCGCGTCTGGGGATCACCTTTCCTGTCGGCCTGGATGACGGCCGCGTGGCCGGATACTACCTTGTATCAGGGTTTCCTACCACAGTGATAGTCGGTAAAGACGGAACCGTGGTGTCTAGGGAAAGCAGGGCATTTTTAGACTATGAATCACTGATCAAAGAGATCGACAAGGCTAGATTGCAGTCAGATTCTTGACAGTCCATCCAAGCCGACAGCCGAAAATCCTCGCAATAGCCAGATAGAGATGATGGACACCTTGTTGAAAAAGAGAAGCGCACCGAACGCTACCAGAGTGACTCCCGCGATAGCCACGAGCTTACCCGAGTGTGGCCTCAGGCGCTTGGCCACCCCTAAAGCCTTGGATGTAGCAACAGCCACCAAAAGAAAAGGGACTCCTAGTCCCGCAGAGTAGGCGAGAAGGAGCAACGTTCCTTTCAACGCGGTGCCAGAAGTGTTGGCCACGGCGAGTACTGAGCCCAGAACCGGGCCTATGCATGGAGTCCACCCGAAGGCAAAAGCTGCCCCGAGTAGCGGTGCTGCCCACAGCCCTCTCTTGTTTCTAAGAAGTCCCTCTGCTGAAGAGGGTCGCACTGTCTTCATCAGCCAGGGGAACCGTCCGGCAGCAAACGCTACCAGAGCCGCTCCCATAATCACCACTACGAGTCCGGCAACTCTTCTCAGTACTACTTGGTTGGAAACCAACACCTGAGACACAGCCGAAACCGTTAAGTGGAGCAACACGAACACGGCAGTAAAGCCGATGACAAAAAGAATCACACCCAAAACCAGAGGTCCTCGGGGCACCGATCCTTCCTCTATTTCGGAGGCTGACATTCCAGTAATCATTGAAAGATAGGCGGGGACGAGAGGCAGGACACAGGGAGACAAAAACGAGACCGTCCCCGCCACAAATGCTGAAGCTACTCCTACGCTCTCCACTACTTACTTCTCATCAAAAAGCGCTTGTCAAACGCAACACGCTCTCCACTGATCCCTAGAATTGCTACGCCTGCCCCATCGAGAATCCCACCGTGGAGCAGATACTCCGAACAGATAATCCCATTGCTCCATACTGGCTCCCGCCACTCTATATCCACCTCATCGGGGCCCTCCACAAGCACCTGCAACGCTCTCTCGACAGATGTTCTGCCGTATGCCTGGATTGATAAATCTGAGACCTCCAAGTAAGCATCAGTTTCGTATAGCGATATTAGTGCAGCTACATCTTTTGATCGAAAAGCAGTTCGCCACCGTTTAAGTATCTGCCTTGCGACCATAGATTCATCTGGCAGTTCACTCGTACGCTTTCTCTGCTCCTCTTCCACTAATACTCCACTCCTTCATTCAGCTGATAGATGGCTTCAAATCCGACATGGAATAGAGAGGGCACAAAGAGCACCCAAAAACGTCTCCCGCAAAGGTTTACCGCGATTCACACATCAAGAGGTTTTAGGCTTTTATGCATTCGTATACCAGGAAAGAATTCTTCCTATCGTCTTCTTGTGGATCGAAACGCTGTGGCGAGAACCCTGCGATATGTCTTTAACGAGAGAGTTGACTCGCGCCCAGAGATCGTCGGCAGACTCAGCAAGCTCATCAACTACTCTTCTCCTCAAAGCCTCCTCGGCTGAATATTCTCTGGAACGGAGAAGAAAGTCTGCTGCCGCTTGCTGTCCTGCCACGGCCACAATGCGCTCAACAACGGTGTTCGAGAGAGTAATCCCCAAGCGAGAAGCAGGAATTCCAATTCTAAGTGTGGGCGCGGCAATACGGAAGTCGGAGAAAAGAGCAAGTGTCGCCCCGCCCCCTAGAGAGGGCCCTTCCAGTGCAGCGATCACGGGTATATCTAGGAGGGCGATGCGGGAGCAGACTTTCTCGAAAGCCTCCCCGAATTTTCTCAGAGCCTCTTCTTGACTCGACCATGGCGAATCGGGTCTGCACGATATCTCGCTCAAGTCAGCGCCAGAACAAAAGCACCCTCCAGCACCGCTCAAGATGACCGCTCTAGCCTCGCTGGTCTCAGCCTTGTCGAGGGCTTCCAAAAGCAAGAGCGTAGCTTCCAGGTCGAGAGCGTTTTTTCGTTCTGGCCGATTGAGGGTGATGTAAAAAGCGTCGCCAGTTAGATGAGTCCGAACTTTGGGCTCATCCATTTGGGTCTCGCCACCTCCAGATGGAGCTGAACGTCAGCCTTTCGGACGCTCCCAGATGGCGATACGGTTCCGGTCCTTGTCGTAAATGAAAAAGTAGCGTTCCCCGTCCGGACCATCCAGTATTTCTTCAGGAAAGGCGCCTTTTTGCCTGAGGGCTTCCCGAGCTTTTTGGATGTCTTCTACCTCTAGAGCAACCACAGCGCCTCTCTGGCTCCCTCCACCGGAAGAGCGCAGAGCAAAACGAGAATCTCCGGCCTTCAGCCATACCACCTGTGTGCTTTTTTGGCCTTCCACCTCGAGGCCTAGAACACCCTCGTAGAACGACAAGGCTGACACGACATCGGAGACTTCGTAATATGCATGACCAATTCCGATAATCGCGATCTGCTCTTCTGAAGGTTCCTCTGGCTCTTGGGGAGCTTCGGCTGACTCGACTTTGGCTTCGTGTGCTTTAGCACTTTCCTGTACCAGCGCCTCTGTCGCTGTCAAAAACTCGCCTGATGGCGTTGCACTCAGAGAGAATGTTTCTGCTGCGACCGGCTCTTTCTCGGCCACCGGCGAGGTCTCCTCACTAGCCCGCACCTCGACGTGGTGATAGGCAGCCTCGGCTGCCGCTTCCCTTTCCTCGGCTTCGCTAGCGGCTCTACTCTGCTCTGGTGAAGCCGTTACACTCCCGGAGGTTCCCTGAGCTGCTCCCTCGGCTACCCCTTTCAGATCGTCAGGGATTGGCGGTGCCTCCGGAATCAGCGGCTCCGATGGTGGAGGAGCTATAACGAACTGTCGCTTCTTCTCTCCCGCTTCTTCACTAGCGACCTTAGCTTCCTCGGAGGCAGAAGGCATCTGTGACGCCGCTTCTCCTGCCGCCTCAGAAGCCACGACACGAGCATCACTCTCTCCGCTCCCAGAAGCGCCTGCTTGCTCAGAAACCGCTGGGGACGGCGATGCATCGGCAGGCTCGGTTCGCACGGCTGCTGGCGCCTCTCCTGGACCTGCAATCTCGATCACTGATTGCTGGTGAGTCGGCGATGGCTCTACAACCGGCGGTGCAGACGGAGCTGGAGGGCTCCCAACGGATCGCGAAGGAGGAATGGGAACTCCTGGAGGAGGAGCAGGTGTCGGAGGAAGTGGCACCCCCGGAGCAACTGACGGCGGCGGCGGGGATGCCTGGGGAACCGGAGGTGGAGGAGGTGCGACAGGCTGGTATGGCGTTGGCTGCGGCTCTCCTTTTACTGCGCGTACCTGGGCGGCTACTTGAGATACCCAGTAATCGACGTTGTCGACCGCAAACTGGTAATCCTGACCACCCGCGACTATCCGGATTGGGGTCTTGAGCCCGGTCTGTAGAACGCGGCCGACTTCGACCTCTCCCCTTCCTACGAAATCTACAGTGTTCAGTGCCAGTGATAAGTTTTGCATTCCCAGAGCCGCCTCTGGAGGCGCAGGTTGAAATACCAGCCACTCTTTCATCAACCAAAGGTGGCCCTGGACCTCTCGCGCCCCGCGAGGAAGGTACTGAGCGGGACCGCTCGACAAGACGTCGTGACTTGCTTCACTCATTTCAGCCTCCTCGGATAGATCTCCCCATGAAGGTGGACTCCCCGCAACTTCCCTCAGACCGGAATTACCCCATGCTTCTTCCAGGGCCTGTCGAGCGTCTTTCGGACCGACAGCTCCAGCGCTTTAATTATTACTTTTCGTGTCTCTTCAGGTCTTATGACGTCGTCCACGTGTGCGTGCCCCGCCGCCACGTACGGATCGATAGATTTGCGTACCCATTCGATTTTCTGTTCGCGTATCTTGTCTTGCTCCTCTGGAGGAGCCGCTGCAATTTCTTTTCGGAAAATAATGTTCACCGCTCCCTCGGGGCCCATTACAGAAATTTCGGCGGTTGGCCATGCAACGATGAAATCTGCCTCATAAGCCCGACCGTTCATCACAAAGTAACCCGCACCGTAGGCTTTGCGCATCACAACCGTAACCTTCGGAACGGTTGCCTCGCTCACTGCATAAAGCATTTTGGCACCGTGCCTGATAATCCCCTGCTTTTCAACTTCCGAGCCCACTAAAAATCCTGGTACATCTTGGAGAAACACTAGGGGAATAGAGAAAGCATCGCACAACCACACAAAGCGTGCTGCTTTGTCTGCCGCATCATTGTCCAAGGCCCCGCCCATCACCGAGGGCTGACTTGCCACAATCCCCACGGGCCTGCCGCCCATCCGGGCAAGAACCGTAACTATGTTCTGGGCAAAATCCGGCTTTATCGGAAAGTAGCTACCGTAGTCAACAATGACTTCTATGACGTCATAGACGTCGTAAACCTCTTTAGGATCCGAAGGAACGATTGACAGCAACTCATCGCATAATCGATCTACAGGATCATCGCACGGGGCTACCGGGGGATCTTCAAGGTTACAGGAAGGGAAATAGCTTAGGTAATCACGGATAGCCGACAGGCAGCTTACATCATCGGGTAGTTCTAGGTCGGCACAGCCTGAGATACGGCAGTGGATCTGGGGGCCGCCCATCTCGTAGTCACTGATTTCCTCTCCAACGGCGGCACGCACCAGGTGACTTCCCCCCAGCGCCATAGAACCCGTATTCGCCACCATGAATACAACATCAGCTAGGGCAGGAATGTAAGCGGTTCCTGCAGCACACGGCCCCATGACAGCGGCGACCATCGGAACAACCCCCGACATTACGACCTGCTCTTTGAACAGCGCGCCTGCGGCCGCAAAGGTGCTACCAACCCCTTGTTGTATCCGGGCTCCTGCCGAATCCAGAAGCCATATAAAAGGGATCTTTTGGCGTAGAGACAGCTCTCGCAAACGGGCAACCTTTTGCTCACCTACATTGCCCATAGACCCAGCCATCACGGTGAAGTCGTAGGCGCAGACCGCCACAGGTCGACCCTCGAGCTTCCCTAGGCCGCAGATTACGCCATCGGCAGGAGCGTCCTTTCCCGCCGCGGCTAGCTGAGGATCCATGTGATTGGCTAGCATCCCAAATTCCATAAACGATCCAGGATCGCAAAGTAGGTCGATGCGCTCGCGGGCAGTCAACTTTCCTTGCGAGTGTTGACGCTCCACATTGCTAGAGCCCCCCAGCTCTAGGGCTTTGTGTCTCCGCTTCTCCAACTCGTCCAGCAGTTGCTGAGAGTAGCGAAGGCCAGACTTACCTCCGGCCGCCTTCTTGGAGTTTCTCTCCAAGACCCCATCCTCAGAGCCACTTTCATCTGCAAAATTCATGTCGCCCGTCGATCTCCTCCTTTTGATTCCAGCTGGAAGCTCACGTGAAGACGGCGCGCACCATTGCCGATCACATCACCGCATTTTCCAGCGAGGCTGGCGCTTTTCGAGAAAAGCTGCTATACCCTCTCTTGCGTCTTCAGAACGCACAAGCACCGACAGCTCGGCTTGCAAAAGCTCTAATGCAGCGGCATCGTGTAGCCACATGCTCGCGTAAAACGCATCCCGCCCCATCCTCATCGCTGCGGGACTCTTAGCTCGGAGCAAAGTGACCAGCTCATCTACCGCAGCGTCAAGCTCGTCTTTGGGAACTACTCGATCAACCACGCCTAAGGCCTCCGCTTCTTCAGCTGTAACTCTCTTTCCTGTCATCATCAACTGAAGGATCTTCTTGGGTGGCATCGCGCGTCTTAGAACAACAGTGATCATCATCGGCCATAGCCCAACGTCGATTTCCGGCGTGCCGAAAGTAGCACCTTCGACGGCCACCACGAAGTCCGCTGCAGCTGCGAGGCCAAAACCTCCCGCAAGAGCGTGACCGTTGACTCGCGACACTACAGGTTTTCCGAGCTTTGCCATAGACATGAAAATGTCGGCGAGCCGCCCTCTCTCGTAGTGGGAGGCAACTGCGTCACCTTCCGCATCCGGAATCGTCGTAACAAGATCAGCTCCCGCGCAAAAAGCTTTGTCGCCGGCACCGGTCAGCACGACGACTCGGACTTGAGGATCGCTTTTCGCTTTAGCTAACCCGTCCTCGATTCCATGCAAAACAGTCGAATTCAAGGCGTTGCGCCTGTCCGGTCTGTTGATCGTTATTAGCGCGACACCTTCTGACACTTCGTAGATGACCTCGTCGCTCACGTATCCTCTCTTCGCCTCAATTTGTCTTTGGATGCACAAGCTTTAATTGCATAACGCGACCCCATTGATCCAAGGTATCGGTTCGTCGACCGGTCCCATCTACTTGGACCCTAGTCGTCATATAGAGGATTGTCGCTAAGCTCTAAAGGCTAACTGATTTCGGTATTTGTGGGCTTCGGGACCTAGCACGTTACACGAAGTTCGCACTGTTGACGGGGGAGCGAAAAGATTAGGGTTTTATTCACATCGTTCCGGTTACGCCACACCGACGGGGTCTCTGTAGAGGCAGCAAAACTAGAGCGATTATTCGAACACTGGGGGTGGGAAGTAGGAGAGTTGGCAGGTGAGTTTGGGCAAGCCACCGGCCACACAGCACCTGCGACTGTTTCCTTGTTCTCGAGGCCAAAAAGCGCTGCTGAAATAGAGAGCTCCCACATCGTCACGTTCGAGGATCCCATGCTTTCGATAAATCACGCTGCTGGCCTCAAGAAGCTGGGGCTATGGAAGGGGGAAAACGGGTCTCTGTGTCTAGAGACAATCCTCGAACACTCAAGGAAAGCTGGTGTATTTATCGAAAAAGTTCTCGAGACCTTCTCGCCTGACCTTGTCGTAGTTGAAAACGTCTTCGGCCTTCCCCTCAATCCAGGTTATGCCGAGGCATTGCGCCGATCGTTAGTTTCGAGGAACATCCCCGCGATACTCCGCCATCACGATCTCATCTGGCAGCGACCGGAGTTTAGACTCGAGCGATTGCAAGGGCCGCTGAGCCGTCTCATCCAAGCGAACTTCCCGCCTCGTATCGAGAGAGCTGTTCACGTGAGTATCAACAGACTCTCTAAGGCAGAGCTCAAAGAGCGAGGCTTCGAGTCGTTTCTCATGTACAACGCCTTCGAATTCCCTGACATGCTCGCCGTAGGACATGAGCTCGAGGCAAAGAAAGAGCAGGCTCGTCTTCGGCTGGGAATACCCAGAAGCTGTTTACTCTTGGTGCAACCGACACGGGCGATCGAGCGGAAGGGCGTCCCAGAATCTATTTCGTTGGGACACAGACTCGCCGCGGAGCTCGGCAAGGAAGTAGTGCTTTTGGTGTGTGGGCCTCCAGAAGACGAATACGACCATGCTTTAGCTGAGTTGGCTCGCGGTGTCTCATCAGGTGAGCAGAACCAGAAGAGTAGTGGCTCGTTCAGACTGATGTTAGGAATGGGCAAGTTACCTATCGACCTTGCATATGAAGCCGCCGACTTAGTTGTGTTTCCTAGCCGCTGGGAGGGATTCGGGAACCCGGTGTTAGAGTCGGTTGCGTTCTGCAAGCCTCTAGTAGTGAGAAAATATCTAGTTCTGTCAGAGATTTGCGACACTGGGCTCCGCTTTATCGAGTGGGATCCGGATCCGCTCGAGAATGTTCTCTCCTGGAGCAAACTGGATGAAGCTGTAAAGAACCGAATTCTTTCACGCAATCTGGTAATTGCAAAGCGCTGGTTCTCTATACAAAAGCAGGCATCCCGCCTAAAACAAATTCTCGCTCACTTAGGTTTTCGAAATGGCGAAATTCGTCTAGTAAATGGAAGCGCAGGCGTTGAGTTGCTCGAAAGCTAGTGCTCATAAGGCTCGACAACAGCCTTTGTAGTTCCGGGTGGTACACCAGAATGGAAGCTATGAAGGCTTTTTCCAAAACTCGGTACTCATCTAAACGAGACGATTACAGCAACGACACAAGAAAGATTGGCTACGCCGTAGGAAAAGCTAGCGAGGCCACGGCATCCTCTAAATCTCCATACGACGTTGGAGCCCACGTCTTCAAGAAGTCCACTCGAGTCTGGGTCACCTTAGCACTCGGAGCTTTTTGTGTTGCCGTAGGGGCGAGTTCTGCATGGATGTCAGAACCGGGCCGCTCGGCTTTGTTAGCTACTGGATATCTCCCTACAGCATGCGTGGGATTCGTCACAGCGAGAGTAGCCGCTGGCAGAACCGAAGGTCTGGTGCGTCAGATTTGGAATCTGTTTTCGATAGCCATGGGCCTAGCCGTCGTAGGAGCACTAGTCTACGCAATCGATTTCGGTCTTAACATACGAACCCTCGGACTGCTCGGCGTGCCGGTGATCGTAGCGGGTGTAGGGATCTTTGCGAGGATCTACGCCCTTGCTATTCGTCTGTTCCGCGGCTCTTCGGAAAACCTCCTTGAGTTGGTGGACTTCGCGACCGTTGCCTTTTGCATTTGTTCGGTCGTGGTGTATGGAGCTGCCCTTCCCCTGATTGCCAACGGTGAGCTCGACAAGATCCATGTTGCGTTGTTGCCGGCCTTCTCAGCGGTGTTTATCCTTGCGATTCTATACATCGTCACTGCGCCGTCCTCCAGACCCAAAAGCCCCGAGTACGCGTTTTTGTTGGCAGGATGCCTGCTGTGTGTAGGCGCAGTTTCTGAATCGGCTGTTCTC